>NZ_JRMH01000003.1 GCF_000803315.1 Pectobacterium actinidiae | reverse complement strand
TGTCTTCTGGTCTGCGTATCAATAGTGCAAAAGACGATGCTGCTGGTCAGGCGATTGCCAACCGTATGACTGCACAGGTTAAAGGCCTGACTCAGGCTGCGCGTAACGCTAACGACGGTATCTCTCTGACGCAAACGGCAGAAGGTAACCTGAACGAAATCAACAACAACTTACAGCGTGTTCGTGAGCTGGCGGTTCAGGCAGCAAGTGATACCAACGGCCAAACTGACCGTGGTTCAATCTATACTGAAATGAAGCAACGTCTGGACGAAATCGACCGCGTTGCGGGCTCAGCATCTTTCAACGGCACGAACCTGCTGGACGGTTCTGCAAGTGGCGGTATCAACATTCAGGTTGGTGCAAACACCGGTGCTAACGAAGTGATCACTATCGACTCTGGCGCGCTGGTTAACGCTAAAACTTCTGGCGGTCTGTCATCTGGCGTATCTAGTGCTGTTGCAGCAATCAGCGGAACGACTGCAAGCGGTACCGTAAGCGGAATTGGTGGTTCTGGTGGTCTGGCACAGGATATCGTCGATGCCGTTGATACCGCGCTGAAAGCAGTAGACACCGCGCGTAGTAACCTGGGTGCGATCCAGAACCGTTTCGAATCTACGATCACCAACGTGAACAACACGATCAACAACCTGTCCAACGCCCGTGGCCGAATTCAGGATGCGGATTATGCGGTGGAAGTGTCGAACATGACCAAGGCGAACATTCTGCAACAGGCGGGTACATCCGTTCTGTCTCAGGCGAACCAGGTTCCTCAGACCGTTCTGTCTCTGCTGCGTTAATCGTAAGCAACATAGCATGACGTTAAACCCAGCCCTGTGCTGGGTTTTTTCTTTCTGCAACAGATGGTTTGAATAAAAAACCATAGACAGACAAAAAATTAAAGATTTAGAAAAATGTTCCGATAATTAGTAAAGACGGGGATGAGCCAATGAGCTGAACCCGACACTTAACATCTCATTGATTAAGGAACGCTTATCATGGCATCGATTAATACTAACATCATGTCTCTGGTTACCCAGAACAACCTGAACAAGTCACAATCTTCTCTGGGCACCGCTATTGAGCGCCTGTCTTCTGGTCTGCGTATCAATAGTGCAAAAGACGATGCTGCTGGTCAGGCGATTGCCAACCGTATGACTGCACAGGTTAAAGGCCTGACTCAGGCTGCGCGTAACGCTAACGACGGTATCTCTCTGACGCAAACGGCAGAAGGTAACCTGAACGAAATCAACAACAACTTACAGCGTGTTCGTGAGCTGGCGGTTCAGGCAGCAAGTGATACCAACGGTAGTACTGACCGTACTTCAATCTACACTGAAATGAAGCAACGTCTGGACGAAATCGACCGCGTTGCGGGCTCAGCATCTTTCAACGGCACGAACCTGCTGGACGGTTCTGCAAGCGGTGGTATCAACATTCAGGTTGGTGCAAACACCGGTGCTAACGAAGTGATCACTATCGATTCAGGCGCGTTGGTTAACGCGACGACGACGTCTGGTGCTGGCCTGGCTTCTGGTGTGTCTACTTCTGTTGCTGCAATTAGTGGTGGTACTGGTGCTATCGGTGGTTCTGGTGGTTTGGCACAGGATATCGTCGATGCCGTTGATACCGCGCTGAAAGCAGTAGACACCGCGCGTAGTAACCTGGGTGCGATCCAGAACCGTTTCGAATCTACGATCACCAACGTGAACAACACGATCAACAACCTGTCCAACGCCCGTGGCCGAATTCAGGATGCGGATTATGCGGTGGAAGTGTCGAACATGACCAAGGCGAACATTCTGCAACAGGCGGGTACCTCTGTCCTGTCTCAGGCGAACCAGGTTCCTCAGACCGTTCTGTCTCTGCTGCGTTAATCGTAAGCAACATAGCATGACGTTAAACCCAGCCCTGTGCTGGGTTTTTTCTTTCTGAAACAGATGCTTTGAATAAAAAAACATAGACAGACAAAAAATTAAAGATTTAGAAAAATGTTCCGATAATTAATAAGGACGGGGATGAGCCAATGAGCTGAACCCGACACTTAACATCTCATTGATTAAGGAACGCTTATCATGGCATCGATTAATACTAACATCATGTCTCTGGTTACCCAGAACAACCTGAACAAGTCACAATCTTCTCTGGGCACCGCTATTGAGCGTC